>NZ_NEJJ01000029.1:0-2007 GCF_002113045.1 Pseudomonas sp. B26(2017)
CGATTGTGCGCCGCTGACCTGCACCAACGGCTGTCCGGTGTCGATGGTCACCGGGGAAGAACTGCTGACGTTGACTGACGGTGTACTCGATGGGCTGTTGCCGTTCGAGTTCAGCCGCTTGTATCGCAGCAGTGCGGCCGAGATCGATGCTGGATTGGGGTTTGGCTGGAGCCATTCGCTGGCGCATCGATTGGAGGTTGATGGTGCGGCGGTGGTCTGGGTCGACCATGAGAACCGGCGCACGCGGTTTCCGTTGCCGAGCGTTGAGCGGCCGGCGATTCACAACAGTCTGTCGCGGGCGGCGATCTTTCTCGGGGATGAACCGGAAGAGCTGATCGTTGCGCTGGCGGGTGAGGCCGCGCGGTTTTATCACTTTCGGGTTGGGCGTCTGACCGCCATCAGCGATGCGTACGGCAATCGTCTGACGGTGCATCGGGATCTTTCCGACCGGATTCAGCGCCTGGATAACGGGGCCGGTCGTTCGTTGTTGCTGCGCTATGAGCGGGCGCATCTGGTCGCGGTCGATTATCAGGTCTGGCGCGAGGCGGCCTGGCGTACCGAGCAGACGCTGGCCAGTTACCGCTTTGATGCCCGCCATCGATTGATCGAGGCGACCAACGCCGTCGGCGAAAGCGAGCGTTACGACTACGACGACCGGCACGTCATCCTGCAACGGCAACTGGCTGGCGGTGCGAGCTTCTTCTGGGCATGGGAGCGGTCCGGCAAGGCGGCGCGTTGCGTGCGGCACTGGGCGTCGTTTTCGCAGATGGACACGCGTTACGTCTGGGATGACGCCGGCAGCGTCACCGTGCATTACGTCGACGGGACTGAAGAAACTTACGTCCACGACGACACGGCGCGGCTGGTGCGTCAGGTGTCGGCGGACGGGGGCGAGCAGCTCAAGGCCTACGATTCGGCGGGCCGGCTGGTTGCCGAGCAGGATGCGCTGGGCGCGGTCACCGAGTACCGCTACGACGATGCCGGACGGCTGATCGCGCTGATTCCGCCGGACGATGCACCGACGTCCTACGAGTACCGTAACGGTTTCCTGCACAGCCGTTCACGCGGCGATGCCGTTTGGACGTACCGGCGCAATGCCCAGGGTGACGTCACCGAGGCGGTCGATCCCGACGGTCATGTCACCCATTACCACTTTGACGCGCAGGGGCGGTTGCGGTCGATCCGTTATCCGGACAGTGGTCGCCATGTGTTCGTCTGGAACGACCTCGGGCAACTGGTCGAGGAAAGTCTGCCGGACGGCGGGGTTCGGAAGTTTTCCTACGACGCCTTGGGGCGGCGGACGACGGTTCAGGACGAGCATGGTGCGGTCACCCGCCACGCCTGGGACGCCGTTGGCCGGCTGATCCAGACGACGCTGCCTACCGGAGCCACCCGCGCCTGGTCCTACAGCGCCTATGGCCAGATCACCGCCGAACGCGATGAACAGGGGCGCATCACCCGTTACGAGTATGACGACGACCTGCACCTGGTCAGCCGCCGGATCAACCCGGACGGTACACGAGTGCAGTACCGCTACGACCATGCGCAGCTGCTGCTCACGGAAATCGAGAACGAGTCCGGCGAAAAGTACCGGCTGGACTACACGCCGACCGGACTGATCCGACAGGAAACCGGCTTCGATGGCCGGCGCACCGCGTACGTCTATGACCGCAACGGCCATCTGCTGGAAAAGACCGAGTTCGGCGACGACGGCTCGACGCTGGTCACCGCTTACCAACGCGACAGCGCCGGACGCCTGCTGCTCAAGACCCTGCCGGACGGGGTCGAGGTCAGCTATCGCTATGACCGCTTAGGCCGTCTGGTCGGGGTGGACGACGGCCAGGATCACCCGCTGGCCTTCGAATACGACCTGCAGGATCGGCTGGTGCGCGAGCATCAGGGCTGGGGCACCCTGCGTTACACCTATGACGCCTGCGGCCAACTGACCCGCCTGCGCCTGCCGGACAACAGCAAGCTCGATTACCACTACGCCAAGGGCGGTGCGCT
>NZ_NEJJ01000030.1:0-1625 GCF_002113045.1 Pseudomonas sp. B26(2017)
CTCCCCGCCGACACCCCGCCCAGTCCCGCCCGGATATTCCCCAACAACCCGCGCAGTTCCTGCTGCTGCGCCGGCGGAAACACCACCGTCACCCCTGCCCTTGCAGGCGTCGCGCCGTACAACCGGGCCGAGCGATCCGGCAGTTCTTCAATCGGGCTCAGTGCCCCTGCCAGTTGCGCTTCGATCCGGGTCAACTGCGCCCGCACCCGCACAATTTCTTCCTGCAACTCCATCGCCCTTGGGGTTTTGTGCCCTTGGCGATTCTTGTTGTGGGTGATCTGGTTGCGCTCACGGTTGAGGGTCATGAGGTATTCGCGTTCGCGCAGAACTTCCTTGATCGCCGTTTGCAGCGCGGACTGCTCTGCGGGGCTGGCGACGGTGAAGGTCACGCCGCTGGTTTTCGCCGCGTCGAACAGGCGCAGGCGCAGTGCTTTGGGCAGGCGCTGGAACAGTTCATCGAGGTCGGGGATTTTTTCGGCCGAGAGGTCGAAGCCTTCCAGCACGCGGTTCAGGCCCAGGTTCAGTGCCGGGCTGTAAGTGTCCTGCACCGCCGCCGCGACGACGCGGGTGTGTTCGGGCATGTCGTCGAGGGCCGGCAGTTGCGGTTGTTCGATCATTTTCAGTTTGGCCAGCCAGTCCGGCAGGTTGTTGAACGTGGCCATGAGAGCGTTGAACAGTGTCGAGTATTGCCCGCTCTGCTCCGTTTGCAGGCGCAGCGGCAAGGTGTAGAAGACAGTTCGGGTCAGTTCCGGGTGTTCCTCCAGATAACCGAGCACTTTTTCGCTCGCTTCATCGCTGCGGCACAGGTCCTTGAGGCAGGCGTATTCGGCGCTGAGGGCCTGATGGAGTTGTGCCGCCACTTGCGCGTCGTAGTACCAGGCCGAACGATGGAAGCGTCCGCCGACCAGCAGTTGCGTGCGGTCGGCGGTGATGCGTTCGAGCAGGCGGTTCCAGCGACCGAGGTCGTCACGCAGCAGGTTCAGTCGCTCGTCCATCGCCGGGCGGTCGATCAGGTCGTTGATCCCGCGTTTACCGCTGAGCAGCGGGCCGTCGAGCACGTCCTTGATGCGCCGATCCTGATCCTTGCCGAGGCGGATCAGCGTCTCCAGATGCTGTTCGACAAATTCCTCGGGGGCGACGGCTTCGAAGTACTGGCGGGTATAAAAACGCCGATCCACCTCAGCCGTAGGGGCCAGACGATTCTGTCCCATGCCGTCATCAAAACTCTGGGCGCGCAGTTTTTGCAGTTCGGGCGGCGCCGGCCCATCGGCCTGGACCTCCCCACCCTTGTTCAGGTAATCGAGCAATGCCTTGCGCGTATTCTCGCGATCCGGCTCGGGCAACTGTTCCAGATCGGCAAACAGGGCTTTGGCCTGCGGCTGTTCGCTGGCCTTGGCCAATCCGTCGACATCGGCGCCGCTCAGTTGGCTCAGCGACTCGATGTAGCTGGCGAGCAGATAATCGCGCGCGTTGTTGCCGGTGTTGCTCCACTCATCGACCCAGCCGACCACGGTGTCCTGATACTCGGCCAGATCGCGCATCACCCCCAGATCGTCGTTGACCAGCAGAAACAGCGTGTCGTCCTGATAGGGCCCGCGCACCCGGCCGAGGAATTCGCCGATGTG
>NZ_NEJJ01000031.1:0-1313 GCF_002113045.1 Pseudomonas sp. B26(2017)
TGTCTCGTCCTGAATAAGGTTTACACCTTCTGACCCATTCTCAGGAGGGAGTAATGAATACAGGAAAAAGGCGCAGTCAGCGTGATTACACGCGGACCTTTAAATTGTCGGTCGTCGATCAGGTCGAAAAAGGCGAGTTGAGTTATAAAGAGGCTCAAGAGCGTTATGGCATTCAGGGTAAATCGACCGTACTGAACTGGTTACGCAGGCATGGTCGGCAGGACTGGAGTCAAGGCGCGTCCATTCGCTCCAAGAGACCCCGTTCCATGGATGAGCCCAATAAACCACTGACACCCGAACAGCGAATCAAAGAGCTCGAAGAAAAGCTGGCCCAAGCCAACCAGAAAGCTCAGTTTTTCGAAGCTGTCGTTGATGTTTTAAAGAACGACTTCGGTGTTTCTGTCGTAAAAAAGCGATCCGGCAAGTCCTCTCCCAAGGGCAGATCCAAGACCTGAGCATTAGTCGGGCTTGCCAGTTCATGGGGATTTCCCGTCAGGCTTATTACAAGCGCAACCGCGCGTGTGATGCCCGGGCCCGTCATGCCCAGGAAGTGATGGGATTCGTGAGGGAGAAACGACTTAGGCAACCGCGCCTTGGCACCCGAAAACTTCACAATCTGATGCACACTGAGCCAGAGGTGTCCGTAAAGGTCGGTCGAGACCGGTTATTCGATATCTTGCGAGATCGGCGCGAGCTGGTTCCCCGCAGACGGGCCTATCACAAAACGACAGATAGCCATCATCGCTTTCGCCGGCATCCAAACCTGCTCAAAGATGGACCGATTCAGGTAGTTGCCAAGGCGCCAGAGCAAGTATGGGTTGCGGACATCACCTACTTACCGACGCAAACGGGTGTGGCTTATCTGAGTTTGATCACCGATGCGTACTCCCGAAAAATCGTGGGGCACCATGTCCATGAAAGCTTGCACACCGAATCGGTGATCCAGGCGTTCAACAAAGCCCTCAAGCAGCGGACAACGAAGCAATGTTTGGTGCATCACTCGGATAGAGGCGTCCAATACTGCTCCGAGCTTTATCAGCGGCTGCATGCCAAATACGGCATCACCTGCTCAATGACCGATGGCTACGACTGCTACCAAAACGCGTTGGCTGAGCGTGTGAACGGGATTTTGAAAAACGAGTTATTGCTGCATCGCCCCAAAAATTTTGCAGAGGCCATCCGGATGGTGGACGAGTCGGTGCAGATCTATAACAACGAGCGGCCTCATCTGTCGCTGAAATACAAAACACCCGATGCGGTGCATCGGGCGTTTTGAGGCTGAAACAGGTGTAAACCTATTTCAGGACTAGACA
>NZ_NEJJ01000032.1:0-1200 GCF_002113045.1 Pseudomonas sp. B26(2017)
TCGCGAGCAAGCTCGCTTGTATGCTGGTACTTGAAGGGAGGAGGAGGGACAAGGCTCGATTCTGACTGTTGGCGCAGTACAGATCCGTGGGAGATTTCGCCCCTCCTCCTTTCACCCAAGCGCCGATAAAGAATGCATCTGGCTAGACCGACGATAGGAACAAGCCTGCGCCTCTGGGTGAGCCCTTCAAGTGCTCAAAACCATATCTCGGGGGGTGTTCAATGGCAATGTCGGTTTCTGTTTCCAAGCCAATCGTGGGCGTGGATGTCGCCAAAGATGAACTGGTGATCTACCAGACCGAACTGGATCTGCTGGAAACGCTTCCCAATAACAAGCCAGCCATCAAGAAATGGCTGAAAACCTTGCCGGCACCGGTCGACATAGCAATTGAGTCGACCAATATCTATCACTTGGAATTCGCCGATCTGGCCCATGATGCCGGCTGCACGATTTACATGGTCGGTGGCTATGAACTAAGCCACTACCGCAAAGGTGTGAAGGTTCGCGCCAAAACCGACGCGCTGGATGCAAAGCTGCTCGCCCGTTATCTGAAAAACGAATATGAAGAGCTTCGCCCATGGACTCCACCATCGCCGCTGTATCGTCAGCTCTTGAGCCTTTTCCGCCGGCGCGCCGCGCTGGTTCAGGCACGAGTTGGCCTGGTACAGAGCTGGGCAAATGAGCCGCTGCTCAAAGCCGCTTTTGCCGAGCAAATAGCCTCAATGCAGAGGCTTGAAGTGCTGGTCGAGAAGATGATCAACGACCTCCTTAAAGAGGCCGGTTTACTTGTCCATCTAAGGCGCTGCATGAAAGTTGAAGGCATAGGCTTTTTGACTGGAGCTCGCCTGATCGCGGCGTTTCAACGGGGCGAGTTTAAAAACGCTGACGCATTCATCGCTTTTTTGGGGATGGATTTACGGGTTTCACAGTCGGGGCAGAAGGACGGTCGTCGCAGTCTGACAAAACGAGGTGATCCGGAGGCGCGCCGACTTTTGCACAATGCAGCCATGTCGGCCAGCCGAACAGCGACCTGGAAAGGTTTTTATGAAGAGCAACGAGCTAAAGGGTTCAGCACCACTCAGGCACTGGTGATTCTGGCCCGTAAACTTGCTCGGGTCGTATTCGCACTACTAAAGGGGCAGAGCGAATACCAGCCGAAAGCAAGTTGAGGGTTTCCCCTAAACCATAGAATCTCCCACA
>NZ_NEJJ01000033.1:0-1162 GCF_002113045.1 Pseudomonas sp. B26(2017)
TGGTCGAGAGTCGCTTTACCGCCGATTTCACTCCGGTGCTGGAGGATTACCGCTATCCGCTGTTGATCGAGAACGAAAGACGCGGCAAGCAGCTCGCACGGCAGGCGCTTGAGCGCTCTCGCGCCGACTATGAGCTGGGTGAAGGAGAGAGCGATCAAGCCAACCTGCGCAGCGGCCATCTCTTTGAACTGGCCGAACACCCGCGCCAACACTGCAACGACCTGTGGCTGTTGCTCAGCGTTTCCCACGAGGGGCGTCAGCCTCAGGTGCTTGAAGAATCGGTCACCAGCGATGCGAAAGACACCGACGGTTTCACCCAGGGTTATCGCAATACCTTCAGCGTCATCCCTGCCGAGGTGGTGTTCCGGCCACCGCTGCCGGCACCTCGTCGTCCGCTGGTCAGTCAGACCGCCCGAGTCACCGGGCCGGTCGGCGAAGAGATCTATTGCGATGAGTTTGGCCGGGTGAAGTGCGAGTTCCCATGGGACCGCGCCGAACTCGACAGTGAGCGCAGCAGTTGCTGGCTACGGGTTTCGTCGAGTTGGGCCGGTGAAGGTTTCGGCTCGGTGACGATCCCGCGCATCGGCATGGAAGTGCTGGTGACCTTTCTGGAGGGTGATCCGGATCAGCCGCTGATTACCGGGTGCGTGGCCAACAAAGTCACCTCGGTGCCCTACACCCTGCCTGAGCACAAGAGCAAAACCGTGCTGCGCAGCCACAGTTCGCCACACACCGGCGGCTACAACGAACTGATGATCGAAGACCGTGCCGGGCAGGAAAAAATCTACCTGCGGGCCGAGCGCGACTTCGAACAACTGATCCTCAATGACAGCCACAGCCAGATCCGGCGCGACCGTTTCCAGCAGGTGGACAACCAGAGCACCAGCCTGATCAAGGCGGATGAACGACACACCACCGACGGAACGCGCCATACGGTCATCGGCACCGACGATCTGCTCAGCATCAGCGGCAACAGCAGCACCACGGCGGACGGCACGCTGGTCATCCAGGCCGGCCCCCATGCGCGGGTCACCGCCAGCCAGGTGGTGATCGATGCCGGGACCAGCCTGACGCTGACGGCGGGCGGGCATCACATCGTGATCAATTCGGGCGGGATCTTCAGCAGCGTGGCGATTGTCGAGGGTGGTGCGCCGGTGGCGGG